>NZ_JBHTSL010000003.1:0-5548 GCF_042795115.1 Arthrobacter sp. NPDC056493
GTCACCTTCCTAGGAGAAGGTGACCGCCCGCCGTCGTATTTAACTCAAGTGTGCTGCTTACGTGCCCTCGATGGCTGCCTTGGCCGTGGGGTCCGAGTCATTGAGGAACTTCTCGATGCGCTCGGGCTCCTCCGCCTCGTTGATGGCCGCGGAAGCGCGGCCCAGCGAGTAAAGCGCCCGCAGGAAGCCGCGGTTGGGTTCGTGGTCCCATGGGATGGGCCCCACGCCACGCCAGCCGTTGCGGCGGAGCGAGTCCAGGCCACGGTGGTAGCCAACCCGCGCGTAGGCGTAGGAATCGACCGTGCGGCCTTCCGCCCACGCCTCCTCTGCCAGCATGGCCCACAACAGCGACGACGTGGGGTGCTTCGCCACGAGGTCCACGGCCTCAGCGCCGAGCGCGAGATGCTGGTACACCTCGGTCTCGGCAGGCAGGAGCGTGGGCTCGGGGCCCATCAGGTTCTTGCGGAACTCGTCGGACATGACTAGAAGGTCTTGCCCGCGGAACCCAACTGCTGGGTTGCTTCCACGACGCGGGCGGCGAGGCCGGCTTCGGCGGAGGCGCCCCAGACGCGGGGATCGTACGTCTTCTTGTTGCCCACTTCGCCGTCGACCTTCAGGACGCCGTCGTAGTTGCGGAACATGTGGTCCACCACCGGACGGGTGTACGCGTACTGGGTGTCCGTGTCGATGTTCATCTTGATGGTGCCGTAGGACACCGCGTCCGCGATCTCCTGGTCCGAAGAGCCCGAGCCGCCATGGAACACCAGGTCGAACGGGTTCTCCTTGCCGATCTTCGCGCCCACCTGGGCCTGGATGTCCTTCAGGATCTCCGGGCGCAGCTTCACCCCGCCCGGCTTGTACACCCCGTGCACGTTCCCGAACGTCAGCGCGGTGATGTAGCGGCCGTTCTCGCCGGCGCCCAGTGCGTCGATCGTGGCCAGCGCGTCCTCCACCGTGGTGTAGAGCTTCTCGTTGATCTCGTGCTCAACACCGTCCTCCTCGCCGCCGACCGTGCCGATCTCGACCTCGAGGATCATCTTCGCCGCGGCCGTGCGTGCCAGCAGTTCACGGGCGATCCGCAGGTTCTCGCCCAGCGTCTCGGCCGAACCATCCCACATGTGCGAGTTGAACAGCGGGTTCCGGCCGGCCTTGACCTCGGCCTCCGAGGCGGCCAGCAGCGGCAGCACGAAACCGTCCAGCTTGTCCTTCGGGCAGTGGTCGGTGTGCAGGGCGATGTTCACGCCGTAGTTCTTGGCCACCTCGCGGGCGAACGCGGCGAAGCCCAGCGACCCGGCAACCATGTCCTTCGTGGACGCGCCGGACCAGTACGCCGCACCGCCGGTGGAAACCTGCACAATGCCGTCAGACTCGGCCTCAGCGAAGCCGCGCAGGGCCGCGTTCAGCGTCTGCGAGGACGTGACGTTGACCGCCGGAAACGCGAAGCCGCCCTTCTTGGCACGGTCGATCATCTCGGCATAGATCTCTGGGGTTGCAATAGGCATGCTGACTCCTAAATCGAATTTCGTCTGCGGGTTTCGTTGACCCTGGAGTGAACCTCGTCGGCTAGGATCCATCCTAGCCAGTTCTGCGCTGGGGCCGTGTTTACCGTCACGCCGCCCGGTAACACTTGCGGCTGTTGCCGAGATGGCACTTCACGGCAGTCCCCGTGGCGAACACTGCCGCGAACTGTCACTTCGCGCACCAGCCGCGGCTCTCCAACGCTGCGCGGACCTTGCTGACGACGGCGGGGCGGTCGCCTGTGAGGTGGAACCTTGACACGCGGACCTCCAGCCAGCCGTACTCGGCGGCGATGTCCGCTCGCCGGATATCCCTCAGGTACTGGTCCGCGGCGTTGTGGTGGGCGCCCTCGTACTGCAGCACCACGCGTTGCGCGGGATAAGCGGCATCAGGCCACAGCACGGGGGCTCCGTACACATTCCTCAACACGAAATTCAGGACCGGTTCGGGCAAGCCGCCGTTGACTATCGCCAGGCGCATCCTCGTTTCGGGCTGGGAGTCCGAACCCACCCTGATGAGCTCCACGGCTGCCCGGGCCTTGCGCACACCCCGAATTCCAGGATGCCGCGCGACCATGGCGTGAAGGTCCTCGACGGTGCATTTCGGTTCGCGGGGCCGCGGGAAGTCCGACCCGTGTGAGCACACCAGCGAGTCCCCTGCCACCACGAGTTCCTCCAGGCTCAGCTGCGAGGCCAGGTCCAGCCACGTGCGGGCAGGCGAGGTGAGCCGGACGCCGTCGTACTCCACCACCTCATCAGGAAGCAGCGTAAGGAGGTGACCCACGACGTTTGCCCTGCGGGGCACGCTGAAACCGCGGCGCCGGGCCACGTGGATCTGCCAGTCATTCTCGAGCCATCCAGGCAGGCCGGCCTCCAGCACCCGAGCGGCCGATCCATGGGAAAGCACTGAAGCGTCGTCAAGGTCGGTGTACGCGCGCACGGCCGAGAACCCGGACGCCTGCGAGCCGAGGTACATCCGGATCCCCCGCGACACCGTGGCTAGGTCCTTGGCCTCGGTACGGGTCCGGGTGACACCTGCCTTGTCCGAGGCACGGAGGGAGAACGAGCCGCGGGTCAGGTGTTCGGGAAGTGGCGCCCTGTGCATGCTCCATTGTCGCCGTGCGAGTGGGCGCCGCAGGAGTTATCCACAACCCCGCGGCCGAACCCGGATCGAGATGGCACTTAACGGCAGTCACCGCGGCGAACACTGCCGTGAAGTGCCATCTCGGCGGGGAGTTAGACGTGCTGGCCGAACACGTGACGGCGCACCCAGGCGTGCATGGCGATCGCCGCGGCTGAGCCCGCGTTGATGGAGCGGGTGGATCCGAACTGCTCGATGGACAGCGTGGCCTCCGCTGCCGCATGCACCTCCGGCGTCAGCCCCGGGCCTTCCTGCCCGAAGACCAGCACGCATTTCTGCGGCAGCTCGTAGGTCTCCAGCGGCACGGAGTCTGGGAAGATGTCGATCCCGATAATGGCCAGCCCCTCCCCCTGCGCCCAGGCCACGAAGTCATCAACGGTGGGGTGGTGGCGGACGTGCTGGTAGCGGTCTGTGACCATTGCCCCGCGGCGGTTCCACCGGCGTCGGCCGATGATATGGACCTCCTTGGCGAGGAACGCGTTGGCGGTGCGCACCACGGTGCCGATGTTGAGGTCGTGCTGCCAGTTCTCGATGGCGATGTGGAAGTCATGCCGTTTGGCGTCCAGGTCCGCGACGATCGCCTCGTGCTTCCAGTACCGGTACTTGTCCACGACGTTGCGCCGGTCGCCATCGGTCAGGAGGTCGGGATCCCAGTGGTCGCCCTCCGGCCATTCACCCTCCCAGGGCCCGACGCCGACCTCCGGCTTTTGCTCGGGGGTCCCGTTCTGGTCTGGCTGGGATGGTTCTGGTTGGGGTTCGGGTGTCCCGGGCGTTTGCGTCACCCCTCAACACTAGACTGGGCTCCGAACGCAAACATCTTGGTGAAGGAATGACATGGCAGAAGCGGACAAGGTAAAGACATCGGCGGCCGTCTACCGCAGCGGCCAGGAGATTGAGTGCTGGCTCACCGACATGGACGGCGTCCTGGTTCATGAGAACCAGGCCGTCCCCGGGGCCGCGGAATTGATCCAGCGCTGGGTGGACACCTCAAAGCGCTTCCTCGTACTCACAAACAACTCGATCTTCACGCCGCGCGACCTCGCCGCCCGGCTGCGGGCCTCCGGCCTGGAAATCCCGGAGGAGAACATCTGGACGTCGGCCCTGGCCACGGCCCAGTTCCTGAAGGACCAGGTGCACGGGTCGGACTCGGGCAACCGCGCGTACACCATCGGAGAGGCAGGGCTGACGACGGCGCTCCACGAGGCCGGCTTCATCCTCACCGACCAGAACCCCGACTTCGTGGTGCTCGGAGAAACCCGCACGTACTCCTTCGAGGCGATCACCATGGCGATCCGGCTGATCCTTGCCGGTGCGCGCTTCATCGCCACCAACCCGGACGCCACCGGCCCGTCCAAGGAGGGTCCGATGCCCGCTACCGGCGCCATCGCCGCGCTGATCACCAAGGCGACGGGCCGGGAACCGTACATTGTGGGCAAGCCGAACCCCATGATGTTCCGCTCGGCCATGAACCAGATCGACGCGCACTCGGAGACCACCGCGATGATCGGCGACCGCATGGACACCGACATCATCGCGGGCATGGAGGCCGGGCTGCACACAGTGCTGGTGCTCAGCGGCATCACGCAGCGGGACGAAATCGCCTCCTACCCGTTCCGCCCCAACCAGGTGCTGAACTCGGTGGCGGACCTCAAGAACCAGATCTAGAACGGGGTCATCTTCCCGCCGCCTCCGGGCAGCGGGAAGATCTCGTTCTCCAGGTCCTCCAGGATGGGCCGGTATACGAACGGGTTCCAGCCGGGGCTCGCGTGTGCCGGCAGCGCCCCGGTGGTCTGCCGGTCGTCCGAGACCATGTTGGCGGCGAACGTGCGCGCCCACGAATCACGGGACGTCTGGTAGTTGACCGTCTGGTCCCGCGGATTTCCGATGTAGGCCATGCGGGTGTCCCCGATCTGGCCCGCGAAGCGCGTCGCGTCGAAGTGGTAAATGTAGGCGGATTCGGTCTGGATCAGCACGCTTGAGGGGGCGAACGGGGACAGCTGCTCCAGCGTCTGGTCCAGGATCTGCCGCCACGTGCGCTCGTCCTTGTGGACCACCCGTTCCCCCAGTTCGTAGCCCCCGCGCAGCACGGAGGGAATCCGGAAGCCGCTTTCGTACAGGAACACGACGCCGTCGAACCAGCTCTGGTCCAGCACGTCGAACTTGCTGTAGGGGCTGCAGTCGAGCACGATCAGCTCCACCTTGACGCCGTGCAGCTCCAGCAGCCGGGCGGCCACCTGCGTGGCCACCATGCCGCCGAAGCTGTGGCCGTAGAAGTAGAGCGTGGTGAGGTTGTGCGCCCGGACGTGCTCGATCACGGCGATCACGAGCTGGTCGATGTCCAGGCCCAGGTTCGAATACCCGGCCGCCGCGAGCTGGCCCCGCAGCCGGAGGCTCCCGCGGAGCGAGTTGAGGATCCACTGGGCCTCCTCCCAGCTGGTTTTGTAGCCGGGGAACAGGATCCAGCTGGCGTGCGGGAAGTAGCTCTGCGCGAAGTCGTCATCGACCATGAGGATCTTGTGGACCTGCCGCTCCTCCTGCACCTGCTTCGTGAACAGCATGTCCGCGGCAAGGATGGTGGAGGCGCCGGCTCCGGTGAGGAAGGTCCGGCGGGAAAAGCGCTTCAGGTCTGCGGCGCGCCGAAGAAGCCGGGCAGCGTCTGCGCCCGGCGTCTTCTGCCGGCCCGTCTGGCCGGCGGCCCCTTCATATGGCACTGAACTACCCTAGGCACAGTCCGGCAGGGCAACACAAGCGGGCCGTGGCTGGGACCCGAGCCCTGGGGGCAAAAAGCGGAGCGGAGGGGCGCGGGGGGGGGCCCCCGGGGGCGCCCCCCGCGGGGGGTTTGGCGCCGGGTAAGCCCCCCCCCCGGGCGGGCCCGGGGGGGTTAAAAAAA